>NZ_MKXT01000035.1:0-17680 GCF_001913985.1 Corynebacterium sp. S5S1 | reverse complement strand
GAGGGTTCGGCGGGTTTTCAATGCTGACCTCCCCCCCGACGGGTGCTTAGGCGCTCTAGGTTATGAGACCTTTGCACTAAACCGCAACCAGCTTCGAGACATTTGATTTGGTTCGTGCCAACTGTGAACGAATCGAGGGAACGATTAAGCGACCATTCGACAATGCTTCAGCTTGAATCCGGTCCCTTTCTTGCCATACAGCTTGTTGTTGGCGTCTTTGACTGCTGCAGCTTTCGTGTTTCCAAAGCCCCATATGTACTCTCCGGTTGCTTCATTGCGGAGGTTGACGATAGGACACTTAACTTGCACTCGGTAGACAGCATAGGGTGTGATTTCTGGTGGAACGCTGCTTAAGGAAGTGGCTGGGGTAGCGCTGGCTGTTCCCTGCACCCCGGAAAGGGCGATCATTAGGCTAATAGCGACTGCGGATAGCGAGCGAAAAGGTTTCTTCATGACGGCAAACTCCTTCGAGGACGGAATAGTTGAGCAGAAATTCGTTGAAGAGCTGCATTTGTACTGCTCTCAACCGGAACTTGAAAGGCTGATAAAGCGGTTTAAAAGTTCCTTCGCTCAAGAATTTCACGAATTGGATGACTTTTCTCCCGTTGCAGTGGAAACCGAAGAAGACGACTATAATCTAGCTATCGAAGCAGCAGGTAGGGGCGATTTTGAGGATCTTCGAGCTTATGTAATAAAGCAAGAGTTTGTTTTCCCTGTCCGAAAAAAGAACGAGGAAGATCTCGACAAAATCAGCAATAGGGTCTTCGGGATTGTTGGAGAAACTGTTGAGGATGTCCCCTATTTCAGCTTCCTTGACCTGGAAGGGGATCGGACCTAAGTAGTCCCAGCGATTCTCCGCGTTCTGAGACGCCTGCACCACGCCTGGGTGATGTGCTCGACGCTCAAGAGCGCATAGAGCGCCCCGGACGGGGCGGGCGCGCTGGCTGGCGTTAGCCGCGTTCAAAGTCAGCGATAACCAAGTCAGCCGCCGTCGCCGTCTGCGTCGACACCTGGCGCTGCCGCGCGTACGGCTGCGCCGCACGCTTGCCCCTGAATTTTTCGTGCCCGACAGCCCCGCCCTGTACGTGCTTTTTCCCGAGGCCACCACGGAATCTCGCCAGATTGCCCGGGAGGATCTCGATCGGGCCGGCTCCCAGGCCCAGGAGCTCGACGGGCGGATCAACGACCTGCTCGCCGTCCTGGACGACGAGCTCAGCGAGGGTGCATGAGTGATCAGGGCACCTGCGAGTGGTGCGGCGGGCCGATCCCGCCCCGCTCGGATCCGCGGGGGCAGGGGGCTCGGTTCTGCCGCCCTGCGCATCGTGCTGCCACCCATGCGCGACCGCCAGACCATGGCTAGGCGCGTGCGGGGCTACGTCACTCAATCTAAGAGCGCTGCTTACAACGGTTCTAGTGCGCCAGGTAAAGCCACGAGCAGCGAGCGGAAAGCCTTGGCCACGATGGGCCGCAGAGGCGGCAAGAAAGCCGCACAACGCTGGAAAGACCGTGATAGCGACTATGCGCAGTCTGAGCTTGCAAAACTGGAGCGAACGCACCGAAGGAAGCGAGTTCAGGGGCAAACGACGCGTGCAAGAATTCAAGCCCTTGTCGGTCAAAGCTTTGTAGAAACCGGCAAGCTTCTGTCGCGCAAAGAAATCATGGCTGAAACAGGCGTGTCTGAATCTACCGTCAAACGGCATCTGCGAGAGCTACGTACTGCGGGGTTGCTTCCCGAGTAGGGGGGTCACACCATAAGCAATATACGGTTCCCCTGCCGTTAGGCAGTTAGTAAAACTCTTCTTGGGAAGTTTTACAGAAGCTGGAAAAGATCAGCTGGAGCGCAGGTTTAGGCCGGTATGTTCTGCGGAGCAGGGATAGAACACCTTCCCCTCACTGCGCTCTTTGGGAGCTCCCCGAGGACTACGTTATTTGTTCCAACTGTGAGACCTTGCGTGCCTCCGTCTCAATCGCGGGTACGTTGCTGGTTCCATAAAGGGAGCGGATTTGTTCCGTAAATGTTACGGTACCTTTGCCAGGGCATTGGAAGAGTGGAGGTACAAACGAGGATTTTGTACTTATTTTCAATTCCTGTTAAGTCAGAACTGACGCCTCTGGCATAGACGCACTAAAACAAGTTGCTAATACCGAGCAAGTCCCTGAACCTTCGGGGCTCCTTCTGGGAAAAGTTGAAGAATCTGAAAGTACGCTTACCGTAATGTTTTGGAGAACAATATGATAGGTCAAAACTTTATCTCTACCAAGCAGGCTTTTACCGCTGCTGTTGTCCTGACGGTGGCCCTCTCAGGGGTCGTTTCGCCGAGAGCTTCTGCACAAGATATCGACCAACCGCATCCTGAAAACTGCGCAGCTTCAAATGAAGAAAAACCGGTTCAGATACCATACTCCTACATTTCAACTGCTGAATCAATGATTGCTGATGGCACCATTGATGATGAAGTGGTTAATGCACTTGAAGGTGTGGAAGTTAACTATGAAATTGTCGGACCCGCGCCAAGAGCACTTCCCGCTGTGGCTGCCGCTGCAGTTGCAGTAACGGCATGGTGTGTAAAAGGGGCCGTAGGAAGTCTTGCTCCGTCCGCTATTCAACAGATCGCACATGCGGCGAATGATGGAATTGAACCACCCTCGTGGGTGATGAATGCAATCTTTGGTTGCGCAGGTGGCCCAGTATTAGGAGCGCTGACGACTCAAACAATGCGGGTCAAGTTTGCGGGGGCGGTTCTCGCGGCTGTAATAAAGCTGAGGAATTTTGGCTAGCTCTTGGTTTCCAATTTTGATAACTCTCAGCGCCTCAGTGGTCATGGCTACTGCAAGCTATTCCGCATGCAGACGTCGTTCCAATCATCCGCTGGTTAGTGATCGATCGATTTGGGGAGCGGTTTTGTTCGCTATTTCTTTCGTTAGCTACCTAGCTTCAACGGCGTTGCTCTTATTTTATGGAATTAGCGATAGCGCCATAGTTGCCGCTATAGCAGGGCTCTTTATTTCTGCTCTCGCTTACGTTGCAACGAAGCCAAACCATGATCAAGATTATCTGTAGGCATGGATGAATTTAAGAAGGTGAAAGTGTTCTGGATGACTGGGTAACTTCTTGCTCGATGTCAACGTGCATGCTGTGACGAGCTCATCGCCAGCAAAGGATTAACTGACTAAATGTAGCGCGGGTACACCCCAACGGGGCATGTCATTTTCAGAAGACGTTTGCACAGTCAGGATGGGATGGCCAGGCTTGTGAAATCGTCTATTGAACGCTGTCCGTTCACTACTCGCGTGCACTAAGCTGAAAATGTCAGAAGTCCTGTTCACAAGGAGACAGAGATGGGCGAGGACCGAACTGAAATCGCTGCTACGAGGCATCTCACGATGCCCGAGGCTGATTGGGAACAGGCCCGCCTACAGCAACGGGTAATCGCCAGGGTGGTGTTGCAAACTCCGGGAGAAGAGCCGTGAAGCCTCCTCGCGGTCATTTAACCCGTTCAACTGCCTCTGTCTAGTCTAGATGTAGTTGAACGGGTTTGTGAACACCCACTCGGCGAAATGCTCGCGATCGGCTCCTCCGGACCACTGTTCACATCAACGACCGTTTGTTGAACGGCGGTGTGAGTCAGCCCCAGCCCTGCGACGCGACGAACCGTCTTGGGCGGCGGATGCGAGGCGCAGGCCTGCCCATCACGCCGAGTCCCGTCGGACATGGGCACATAGCCCCGCGCCCGCCAGGCCGAGTGCCGGTACGAGAAGCGCGACGGCAGGAGGCCACACGGACATGCCTGCAGGGGCCTCCCCAAGTGCCTGGGCGAGGAGCATGTGGCTGGCGTTGAACGGCAGCCACGGCGTGATCGCCTCGAGCATCGGGACCATGGACGCGAGCTGTTCGATCAGGAGCATCCACGTGATCGGCGCGGCGACGGACACCGCGACGGAGCGCGTGAGGACGGCAAGCGCCGTCGCCATCGTCACCCACAGGAGAACGACGAGGAGATAGGCCGCGAGATAGGCCCACCCCCGCGGCGACATGGCCAGCCCGTCGGGATAGAACCTCGCCGCGACGAGTGCGAGGCCGATGCCGACGACGTACGCGAATGCGAGGAACGCCCACTGGACCGCTGCCTGTGCCACCAACGAGGCCCATCGACTCTTCTGCGTGAGGAAGGACAGCGCCGTCGACCCCGCATTGATCTCGGTCGCGGTGTGTGTGCCGGCGAACACGATGGCCAGCACATGGAAGATGCTCACGCACTTGCCCAGATCACCGGCGTCGATCGGCCCTCGATAGGCCGGGTCGTAGACGATGCCCATCAGGACGATGGGGCCGACGCAGCAGCCGATCAGCAGCGCAGCGAAGATGCCTGTGGAGCGCACGGTGAGCAGTCGGCGCACCTCAGCTGTCAATGCTCGTGTCATCGCTCGGGCCTTTCTTTGCCATGTTCGGCTTCGGATGATCGGTCGGTGAGGCGGAGGAATTCCTCTTCCAGCCGGATCGGCTTGTCCGTCAGGGCAGTGATGAGCACGTCGAGGTCTCGGCAGGTCCGCGAGAGCGTGAGCGCGTCGGGGACCGTCTCGTCGAATGTCACGCAGAGTCCCTCGGGCAGTGCGGTTACGGGGACCCGCAGTCCGCGCAGAGCCTGCTCGACGCGTTCGTCGTCGTCGGTGCGGAGGAGCGCTTGGCGGCTGCGCGCGTGCAGAAGATCGGCGACGTCCCACTGGCCGAGCAAGCGGCCGTTGTCGATGACGACGAGGCGGTCGGCGAGGGTCTCCATCTCGCCGAGCAGGTGGGAGGAGACAAGGACGGCGTGGCCGCTCGCGGCGGCATCGCGCAGGAAGGCGCGCATCCACTCCATCCCCTGCGGGTCGAGGCCATTCATCGGCTCGTCGAGGACGATGTTGCGCGGTCTGCCCAGCAGGGCGGCCGCGAGCCCCAGGCGCTGCTTCATCCCGAGCGAGTAGCCGCCGATCCTGCGATGAGCTGCCTGGGTCAACGCGACGGCCTCGAGTACCTCCCAGGCGCGGCGGTCGGGTAGGCCGGCAGAAGCAGCGATGGTCGTCAGGTGCGCCAGTCCGGTCCGGCCGGGGTGGAACCAGGAGGCGTCGAGGACGGCTCCGACGACCTCGGCCGGCCTCGTCTGGGCGGTCAGCGGGAGCCCGTCGATGAGCACGGTTCCGGTGGTGGGCTTGTGGAGCCCGAGGAGGCATCGCATGGTCGTGGACTTGCCGGCTCCGTTCGGGCCTAGGAACCCGGTGATGGATCCGTCGGGGACCGTGAAGCTCAATCCTTCAACAACGGTCACCTGGCCGTAGCGCTTCGAGAGACGGTCGACCTCGATCATGCGCGCCCGCCCTGGGACCGGCTGGCCGAATCCGGATGGCCGTCCCGTCCGCCAGTCAGACGCCGGTCCAGCACCGGCGACGCCGCGGCGACGACGGCCGCGACGACGAGGGCACCGAGCGCGAGACCGGAGAGCACGTCGTGGACGTAGTGGACTCCGGCGGCCACTCGAGAGGCGGCGATCGCCAGCGCGAGAGGCAACGCGAACCAGGCGAGGCGGGGGACGACGAGGATGCAGGCGGTGGCGAAGGCAGCGGCCAGGACGGCGTGATTCGACGGCCACGACCAGTCCCCGCTCCCGGGGCAGCTGAGCACAGTGGCAGTGTCGACGACGCTGCAGGGCCGCGGCTCCTCGACCAGCAGCTTGACGGCCTCGCTCAATCCGTAGGCCGTGATCACGCCGAGTCCAGCCAGCGCCAGGAGCCAGAACCGCCGGCGCTCGCGCAGCCAGCACCAGAGAGCGAGGACGCCGGCGGTCGCCACGAGGGCAAGCAGACCGAATTCGGCCACGGATCCCACCGCCGAGGCCAGTGCCGAGCCCTCGGCGAGACCGGCGACAGCGGTGAAGAGGCGCTCACGCACCGGATACGTCGCGAGAGCGAGGGCAGCAAGAGCTGCGACGGCAATCAACAGCGCGGGCCACGGCACGGGGCGGGACGAGGATCTGCGCGACGTCGAAAGCGTGCGCGTCGAAGTTTCGTGAGTCATGAAATCCACGCTATAGACGCGGTTCGGCCTCAGAATCTGCCATGCGGGGCGACTCGTCTATGCCCACGGTCATACCGGCGAGGTGCTGCGCACGCCCGATCGAGGGAGGCGGCGAGCCCACGGTCCCCGGTAGAATGGAGCGCATGACCCTAATTGATCGTCCGTCTGCGCGCCGGAGCGTCGACGCGCTAACGGCGATCGGTTTCGGGGTGCTGGCCTCCGCGCCGGAGCCGGGCCTCTTCATGGCCCTGCTCACCGGCATCGCCGCGATCGCAATCGGGCTCTGGTCCAGGGGTCCGCGCGCGGGCCTGGGAGGACTGGCAGTGCTGGTCGTCGTGAGCATGGCCCGGGCCACGTGGCTCGACGGGCACTGGCTCTACGTCGCGGAGGAGTTGCCCCCGGCGCTCATGCGCGCTGGTGTGCCCTGGCTGATCGGTCTCGCCGTGCGCCAGTACATCGTCCTCGGGCGGAGGGCAGACCGCGAGCGAGAGCTGCGGCAGGTCCAGCGCCTGGCCGAGCTCAAGGAGCGCGCCACCGCCGACCGGCTCGCCCTCGCGCAGTCGCTGCACGACGACCTCGGCCACTCGTTGAGCCTCGTCGCGCTCAATCTCGGACGGCTCGAGATCGACCCGGCACTGCCCGAGAGCGCCCGCACCTCGCTCTTACACGCCCGCAACGACCTCGCCCACGCGGTCGAACGCCTGGGGGACTCCGTCTCCGACCTCAGATCCGGCGCTCCCGTGCTGCCAATGGGCGCAGCATCTGTCGATGCACTGCTGGCCCGGGCCCGCGCAGCCGGTGCGCGCATCACCGTGCAAGGACTGCCGGAACCCAGGCGGCTGCAGGACTTCGGAGGCGAGCAGGTCACGAGGGTCCTACAAGAAGCGATCACGAACGCAAGCAGGCACGCTCCCGGCACCCCGATCGACATCACCGCTGCCGACGTCGGTGCCGAGCTGCGTCTGAAGATCGAGAACGCCCTCGGCGAGACTCCTGCCGACGCGCACACAGCGGGCACGGGCCTGAGCACTTTGGAAAGTGAGCTCCGCGCCCACGGCGGAGAACTCGCCGCGGAGAAGACAGACAGTGCGTTCGTCCTCTCTGCGGTCCTCCCGACTCGCCGTCAGGAGCAGAGCACGCACGATGATCGCGCTGTGGAGGCGACGAGAGACGTCGATGAGAGCTCGACCGGCAGAACGAAGCTCCGCCAGCGACTGATTCTCGCCTCGACCGCGGCGATCGTCGTCGTCGGGCTCGCAGCGGTCGAGGCGCTGACGGTGGTGCAGAACCACCGCGCGCTGCTGTCGGCAGGGGCCTTCTCAAGCATCAGCGTCGGAGACGCGCGGGCGGAGACCGAGCGGATCCTGCCCGGCCACGAGCTGCCGGCCAGGCGGGGCGAGAACCGACCGGACGACTGCCACGACTACGCCGTGACCGCGAACACCTTTGACGACGCTGCCGGGGACGTGTACCGGATCTGCTTCGCGCAGGACGAGGTCTCCAGCACCGAGTACATCGCAGGAGGACAACGATGACAGCGACCGAGGCCCCGGTCAGAGTCCTGGTCGCCGACGACGACCCCCTCGTGAGGACCGGCATCGTCGGGATCCTCGACACCGATCCCGCCATCGAGGTCGTAGCCCAGGCCGCCGACGGAGCAGAGGCCCTGCGCAAGATCGACGCGCACCGTCTCGACGTCGCCCTCTTCGACATCCAGATGCCCGGGATGAGCGGACTCGACGCGCTGCAACGGCTCCGCTCCGACGGGAGCGCGCTCCCCTGCCTGTTCGTCACCACGTTCGGGGAGGACGACTACATCGCCGAGGCCATCCGGCTCGACGCAGACGGGTTTGTCCTCAAGTCCGGCGATCCGCGCCAGCTGATCGCCGGTGTGCACGCCGTCGCCGGTCGCGGAGCGTTCTTCTCGCCCTCGGTCGCCCGGCGTCTGCTCGACTCCGGCGTCTCGACGACGTACACCCAGTACGCGAGCGCCGTCGAACGCTTCGAACGCCTCACGGCTCGCGAGCGAGAGATCCTGATCCGGCTCAGCCAAGGAGAGACGAACGCTGAGATCGCGAAAGCGCTGCACCTCGCTCCCGGCACCGTCAAGGTGCACGTTTCCGCGATCCTGCGGAAGACTGAAGCGCGCAACCGCGTAGAAGCAGCCCTCATCGCCCTTCGCGCCGGACGAGCCTAGATCTTCTCGGGACGACGACGATCAGGCTTCGTCGTGCCGGAGCTTCGGAACGTCCGCGACGAGACCTTCGATGGTGTCTTCGGGGCGGAGACAAGCGCCGCGCAGAGGAGGTCGAAATCTGCCACGGCACCATTGTTCCCGAGTCGCGTCCGACCCTGCTCGCGCGGAGAAGGTCCCGGAGTAGATCTGGGGGCGTTCTTGTGGTCATTCTCAGAAGACGAAGTCGGCGGCTGTCTCGCCGACCTCGGCGCACATCGAAGCGAAGTTGCTCGCCTCGATGTCGGTCCTGGACGTCGCAACGTCCGCGAAGTTCTTCAAAGTGTCCTCGGTGATCTCGACGCGTATCGATTCCGCCGCGACGTTCTCCAACGGCGACTTGCCGATCCACGTCGCCTCGAACGCTGCTCCATCGCCGCCGTCGACCCGCTCGAGGGTGGCGACGCCCTCGGACTTCGTCTGGCCGGCGCAGTTGACGATCCCGTAGGTGACCTCGCCCGCCTCCTCGTCGAGCACCCAGCGCTCAAGCGCGGGCGAGAAGTTCTGGATCGCGCGGAGATACTGGACATGCCCGTCCTCGACGCCCAGGTCCGCGGTTGCGCCCGACTTCTCGCCCTGGCCGCCTTCCTCGGTGCTCTCGTCGCCGGTCTCCTCGGCCGGGGTCTCCGGCTCGGTAGGCTCGGTAGCCGGTGCCGAGGGGACTGGATCCTGCGCTTCGGCATGGAACGCGGCGCGGTCCTCGTCGTCGCCGGGGTAGCTGCACCCGCTGAGCGCGAGAGCAGCGGCGGCCAGCAGTGCTGCGCCGATGGTCGTGATCGCCGCCTTCGTCATCAGACGTCACCCCTCTCGGCATCGGGCGTACCAGTGGTCGTCTTCACCTGGAGGCCCGACTTCGTCTTCATCTTCGAGACCAGGTTCGTGAACAGCTGCGGCGCGACGATGAAGGACGCGATGAGCGCCGAGGCGGCTCCGGCGATCCAGACGTTGCTGAAGATGCCGAGCGCCACCGAGAGTCCCCAGCGGAAGATCATGTAGCCGACGGTGAAGCCGAGCGCCAGCAGCGCCATCCGCCAGATGGGCGAGCGGCCCTGGAACTCCTGGAACTCGCGCCAGGCGGTCTTGAGCAGGCCGCGCGTCTCGCCGAAGTCCTTCCGGTTCTTCTCCGGGACGACGATCAGCCCCGCCTTGAGCATCATCGAGATGAGCTGCATGAAGAAGAAAAACAGGCCGGTCGCAGCCAGGTCCAGGGCTCCGGCGTTGGAGATCGCCCAGGCGGCCATGCCGACAGCGCCGCAGGCGAGCAGGGTGCCCAGCACCGTCCAGGCGTGGTTCTCGGGGCCGCCGCGGTCGAGCTTGATGTTGATGTTCTGGTCGGACATGGTCCTCACTCCTTCGTCTCGTCCAGCTTCGCGGGGCCGGAGATGATCTTGATGGCGTCGTTCGGCACGGGAGCGACGCTCTGCTGTGCCTCACCCGCCGTAGAGGAGGCCGACAAGCTGCTTCGCCATGTCCGCGGCGTCCGCCGCGATGAAAATCTCGTCATCGGTATCCAGAATCAACGCCACGGTCTCTTAGAGCTCCGACCCCGACCGCCGGTTCCCGGCGGCGCCCCTGCCAACGCTTTTCACACTTTCTGGTGCCCTCCAAGACGAAAAGTCAGTTGCCGAAGAAATCTCTCTGGTACATTTGCAACAAGTTGCCTAATGGGGTGTCCAGGTGGTTGCCGTGGTGATTGACAGGAGGTGTCGGAGTGCTGACTATCGCGAAGATGGGTGCGCATTCCGTGGCCTATTATCAGTCCACGGTTGATGAGAATCGGGGGCCGGATTCGTACTATTCCGAGGACGGAAAGCAACCGGCTTCGGCGTGGCTTCGAGGGGAAAACGTGGCCGAGGTTTCGGCATTTTTGGGCGCCGACAACGGTGCGATTGTGTCGGGAAAAACGGTTGAGAATTGGTTCAATAAGGCGGTCGCTCCGAGCGGTGCGGGGCTTGGAAATGCTCCGCGAAAGGATAGTGTTCCAGGCTTCGATCTGACGTTTTGTGCGCCAAAATCTGTCTCCTTGTTGTGGGGTATGGGCGCAGATTCTGCCGTGCGTGGCATCGTCGATGAGGCCCACCAGGCGGCTGTAAGCCAGGCGCTGGATTACTTGTCGGAGCATGCCGGCTACACGCGAAAGCAAGTAAAAGAGCCGGCCGGAAAACGTCTTGTCGTTGAAAAGTTGGCGGGTATTTCGGGCGTGAAATACGAGCACCGCACCTCGCGCGCGGGCGACCCGCATGTGCATTCACACGTGTTGTTGGCAAATAAACAGCTATGCCGCGACGGCAGAGTTCGCAGTCTTGATGGGGTGAGTTTGTACCACGAAGCGCGCGCGGCAGGCATGGTGTATCAAGCCACGGTGCGTGAAATTTTGAGCCAGAAACTCGGTGTGGAGTTCGGCGACGTGGTCAACGGATGCGCAGAAATCGTCGGCCTTGATGACCCAGATTTGATTGCGTCGTACTCGACCAGGGCGCGTGAAATCGACCAGTGGCAGGCCGAGAACGGGCTTGAAACCCGCGCGGCGTATGAGCGTATCGCGCAGAAAATCACCCGGCGTACCAAGGACACCGACACCCCACTAGAGGAGTTGGAAACCGAGTGGGCACGTGCTGAACACGGCGCGCAGGTGCGCGCATTTGTGGCCGGACTTGAGCCGAAAAATGAAGCAGATGCGCGTGAAGCTTCCGAGGATTTCTTGCCGAAACCAGCCCAGATTTTAAGCGCGGTTGTTGCAGAACGCTCCACGTTTACCCGCGCTGATGTTGCCGAGAAAGCAGCAGAACTTATCCGCCCAGGCGTTGTTTCCCCGGAGGATATGACGGTCACGGTTGAGGGGCTGGTTGATGCTGCGTTGGCTGCGCACGGTACATGGTCGGTGACCCCGGAGAAGTCGCGCGAGCTGGATGCCACCCAGCGTGAAGGTTCGCAGAAATACACCACTGTCGAGGTGGTCGACGAGGTTGAATGTGGCGTTGATATGGCTACCGCGCGCGTGGAGCGCGGGGTTACCGCCGAGTCGATTCAACCGGTTGAGGGCGAGCTTTCGTCTGCGCAGGCTGATGCTATGCGTGCGGTTGTCGGCTCTGACTATCTGGCTTCTGTGGTGGTCGCACCGGCTGGTGCCGGTAAGACTTCTTCGCTCAAGGCCGCGCACAAGGCATGGAATCAGGCCGGTAAACACGTCGTAGGCCTAGCTCCTACGGGTAAGGCTGCTGACGTGATGGTGGGTGAGAATGTGGCCGATGAATCCATGACGATTGCACGCGCTTTTGTTGGCACCGACGATCTGACACCGGAGCATACAGCGGCGAAGCTGGGCTGGAACCGGGACACCGTTGTGGTTGTTGATGAAGCTGGCATGGTGTCTAACCCCGATACGATCCGTGTGCTGGAGACTGCCACTGCTGCCGGCGCGCGCGTGGTCTTTGTGGGAGACCCAGAACAATACTCGGCGGTCAAGGCTCGTTCTGGCCTGCTGGCTACCTTGTCTCATGAATTGCCTGATGCCGTGGAGCTACGCGAGGTGTTCCGCCAGCGTGATGCGGGTGAGCGTGAAGCATCGAAGTGGCTGCGCGGTGGCGAGGAAGCAGACGTTTCTCGTGCCGCCGAGTGGTACATGCAGAACAAGCGCCTGCACGCAGGATCGGTTACGGCAATGATGGACGATGCGTTGGCTGGGTGGCGTGATGATACTGCCGCAGGAAAGCAGTCGCTGCTGGTTGCAGCAACCCGTGACCAGGCCACTGCGCTGAATGCTGCGGCGCAGAAGATTCGCGCCGAGCGCGGCGAGATTAACCCCGAGCACCGCCTGGGCTTGTCCGATGGACTAAAAGCCGGTGTCGGTGATGTCATCCTGACTCGTCGCAACGATTCAAAGCTGGTGACCAGCAACGGTGATGTTGTCCGCAATGGTCAACGCTGGGTCGTTGATTCCATCGGAAAAGACGGTTCCATTACGGCCCGGCGGTGTGATGATGATTTAGCCACTGTGACACTAAACCGCGACTACCTCGATAAACACACCCAGCTGGGCTACGCCGCTACTGGTCATAGTTCCCAAGGCGCAACCGTCGATGTCGCCCGTGTGGTGGCAGGGGTTGGCAACCTGGATAAGTCCAGTGTTTACGTTCCTATGACCCGTGGGCGTGAGGGCAACTTCCTCTATATCGCCGAGACCCAGCCAGGAGACACCGAGACCGGCCACGGCCAGGTCAATCAGGTCGCACGGCGTGAGTCTGCCGAATACGCCCGCGACCTGCTGGTGTCCGCAGGAATGCGCGAGCAAGGAGATAAAACGCCCCAGGCGCTGTTTGGGCAAGCCAAGCAGGATTGGGAGCTGACCAAACTGGTCAACCAGCCTTCCCAAACGGATACCGATAACCCGTTTGCTGGCACCGAAATGGGTAAGTACATGCGCAGCTTTGCCGCTAAACGCGAAGCGCGCTTTGCTGACTTCCATGCTCGCGCCCAGGCCAACAACGCCGATGAGGTGCCAGAACCGGAATCAGGCAACGAGTACAGCGCTACACCGTCCCATGACTCCGTGGAGAGTATCGATGCCGAGATAGAACGGGTAAACAATCAGCTTGAGACGCTGCGCGGTGAGTACGACCAGGCTAACCAGCAGGTTGAACAGCTCGGACAGCAGTATTCCAAGCAAGATGCTGTAGTGCGCGAGTTCGAGGACACGAAGAACTCGAGGGGCTTTTTCGGCAGGCTACGCCACGGCAACAACGACCAGGCCCTCCTAGACGAAGCAATCAACGTGCGCGACAAGGTAGCTGCATCCTATGACCAGGCCGTGGACTATCGCGACAGCTTTACTGACCCGATTCGCCAGCTTGAGACCGAGCTAGACGAGCTAAACACCCAGCGCCGGAATGAGGAAGGACTGAAACGGTCGATGGACTTCCTCGACTCACTCGGTATTAGTACCACCGCAGATGAAGCGATGCTCGCCCGGTTCCACCAGCAAGCCGCGACGGATAACGACTACGACAACGACCAAGACAACTGGTTGGATAACGCCCCAGAGAGCGAGGGGCCAGAGCTTTAACGAAAAAACTGCGTCCCCTCGTCGATGTCGAACCTATGGTAAACAATGTTTACAAAAGCAAATAACGCTCACGAGAAAAAGAGTAGGACTGCCAAAGACAATACGTAAACAATGTTTACGACAGGCAAGGGAAGGACTTACGTCAATGGTTCAAGGACCCCACCCCTCCGGGCGCGTGGTATCTGTACGCATGCCCGAAGAGATTATCGAGCGCCTAGACACACTGTGTACTCGCACCGGACGCAGTCGCGGTTTCTACCTCAAGATGGCAGTGACTGCGATGCTGCCCCAATTGGAGGAATACCACTGGGAACACGTCGCTGCGGACTTCGAAGAAAAGAGCATTGAAAACGAGTTTTACCGCATCATGCTTGCTGGACTTTCTGCCGAGTCTGACGATAAAGAAAAATAAAAGCGCTATCTGCCTGCGCTTTTATCTTTACAGACACCTGTAAAAATGTATTACTGTAAACCTGTAAAGCAGTATTTACTTAAACCTGTAAAGTGGTAGAAGCAATGATTTATCCACCTAGGAGAAGCCATGATCATTACCGCCATTAACGCCAAAGGTGGCGTTGGCAAGACCACCACAACGATGTTTCTTGCCACGGTTTTCGCCCACCGAGGAAAGACCGTGACCGTAACCGACCTAGACCGGCAGGGCTCGGCACTGGAATGGTCTGAACGCGCAGAGGATGGAGGCGATCCTTTACCGTTTGAGGTTGAGCTGTCCATCCCCAAGCGCGTCGATAGGCAAGCAGCACTCGTCGGAGACGATGAGTTCATGTTCATCGACGTGCCGCCAGGAGATGAGAACGCTATCGAAGCGGCAATCGCAGTCAGCGACTTCATCATTCTTCCGACCCGTTCTGCTGCTGCCGACCTCTCCCGAGTATGGGAGCTGCGCGACGCAGTCAACGGAACACCTCATGCAGTCTTACTGACGTTCGCCAGGAAAGGCACCAGCGCCCTTGACGCGGCACGAGAAGCGCTCGAAGCAGAACACATGCCGCACTTTAAAACCGAAATCCCGCTACGCGAAGATATGCACCTAGCGTTCGGATACTGCCCAGGCCCAGACATGCACGGATACGACCACGTCGCCGACGAACTCATGGAGATGATGAAATGAGCACCAGCAAAGAACGCGCCAGAGCGCAGCAAGGCCCGCGAACCTCAACGAAAAAAGCCGCGAAGCTAACCCCAGCAGCCGAGAAGAAAACAGTGCGAGGTGCATTCCACCAACCCACAGGCCGCGACTACGTCAAGAAGATGACGATTGAAATCGACCGCGACCTTCACGCAGAACTTAAAGTCATCGCCGCCCAAAAAGGCGTGACCATCCGCGAGATTGTTAGCACCTACCTCGAAGAATACGTCCACAACAATAAATAAAGGTTTACAGCTATACGGCAATACAGTAATACAGGTTCTGTAAACCTGTATTACTGTATGTTTGTTGCTCTGGATAATCCGCCACCGTATGGGTAAATCTGCGCACGGTTAAAACTGCGTATCGGTAAATCAGCGCAAGGAAAATGGGGTTGTGTGGTAAATATGCGCAGCCGTAACGGTAAATATGCGCACGCTTTTTCTGACGTGATGGTAAATCAGCGCACGGTTTTCCCTTGTGGTTAAATCAGCGCACGGTGAACTGGGGCTTCTTCCGTATTGGTAAATCTGCGCAGCCTGACCTGGGGTTTCATTCCATGAGGGTAAATATGCGCAGACAGCCCTGTGCAGATGAAACGCGATTACGTATGGCTAAACATATGTTTAGCCATACGTAATCGCAGGTAAAAGGCATATTTTTCGCGTGTCATGGCTAGTAAATAACACCGGTGTCATTTAGGCTCGGTGGGAGACAATACAAAAACGAAGAAAGCCACCGGGCTGGCACCCAGTGACTTTCGCTTATCACCCAGTTCGCACCTGGGAGAAAGCATGGCCATGAGTTTACAGGCTTACGCGCAGAATGCGCACACTAAAACACCTACCCGCGTCGAGCCAGACCGCGGCGGGCTGGATAACACCCCAGCATCTGCCAGTGACCGCGACCTTTTACGCGAGCATCTAGGCCGTGATGTACTCCACGGTTCAGTCACACGAGATTTTAAAAAGGCCTATCGACGCAACGCTGACGGTACGAACTCGCCGCGTATGTATCGCTTCGAGACTGATGCTTTAGGACGGTGCGAGTACGCCATGCTCACCACCAAGCAGTACGCTGCCGTCCTGGTCGTAGACGTTGATCAAGTAGGTACCGCAGGCGGTGACCCCGCAGACTTAAACCCGTACGTCCGCGACGTGGTGCGCTCACTGATTACTCATAGCGTCGGGCCGGCATGGGTGGGTATTAACCCAACTAACGGCAAAGCCCAGTTCATTTGGCTTATTGACCCTGTCTACGCTGACCGTAACGGTAAATCTGCGCAGATGAAGTTGCTGGCTGCGACTACGCGTGTGCTGGGTGATCTTTTAGACCATGATCCGCACTTTTCCCATCGCTTTAGCCGCAACCCGTTCTACACAGGCAAGGCCCCTACCGCTTATCGTTGGTATAGGCAGCACAACCGGGTGATGCGTCTTGGAGACTTGATAAAGCAGGTGAGGGATATGGCAGGACACGACCAGTTCAACCCCACCCCACGCCAGCAATTCAGCTCTGGCCGCGAACTTATCAACGCGGTCAAGACCCGCCGCGAAGAAGCCCAGGCATTTAAAGCACTCGCCCAGGACGTAGACGCGGAAATCGCCGGTGGACTCGACCAGTACGACCCGGAGTTAATCGATGGTGTGCGTGTGCTCTGGATTTCCCAAGGAACCGCAGCACGCGACGAAACCGCCTTTAGACATGCGCTTAAAACTGGCCACCGCTTGCGCCAGCAAGGCCAACGCCTGACAGACGCGGCGATCATCGACGCCTATGAGCATGCCTACAACGTCGCACATACCCACGGCGGTGCAGGACGCGACAACGAGATGCCGCCGATGCGCGACCGCCAGACCATGGCTAGGCGCGTGCGCGGGTATGTCACCCAGTCCAAGAGCGAGGCCTACAGCGGCTCTAGCACGCCAGGTAAAGCCACGAGCAGCGAACGCAAAGCACTAGCCACCATGGGACGCAGAGGCGGCAAGAAAGCAGCAGAACGCTGGAAAACAGACCCAGAGGGAAAATATGCGCAATCCCAGCTGGAGAGTTTGAATAACGCGAATAAGCGTCGTTCAGCGGGAGGTCGCAGTCAGTCGCACAAGATAGCGGCGTATTTCGACGATGCCTTCGCGCAGACGGGAGAGTACCCAACTGTTGCTTCTGCTTCTGCGGAGTTCGCTGTTTCAAACAGAACAGTTCAACGTGCGCTAGCTAAAGCGGGAATTACCCTTCCTACCGGACGCAAAAAAGGGTGACAGGCCGTAAGCAATATACGGTTCCCCTGCCGCTAGGCAGTTAGATAAAACCTCACTTGAAGAAAACCTTGGAGAAGCAGGGCAGCTTATATGTTTTTAACATGAATTCTTCTGCTCTCCTAGACCGTGCAACCATTCGCCATAACCGCACCGAATTCAAGGTGCGCTGGCTTGCCCATATTGAGGAATGGAAAGCAGAAAACCGACCGGCCATTGAATCAAGCCATGACCAAAATTAGCCCAACGCCTTTCGAATAGGCCGCACTCATGTCGCGGGTGCGGCCTATTGTCGAGACCATGAGCTTTCTTACCGAGTACAACGAACCCCGCGAGTTGTCCGTGATTGATACATCTGCGGTCAAGATGGAGGGGGACTGCTATGAGGTAGCCGGGGCACTGCGCGCTGCCGCTCGCTTCCTCGAAGTCCTCAACCAACTACCGGGCACTCCCGCAGTGCGTGACTGGCAGGGCGATGCGGACGAGTTGATGAATATTGCTGATGCGCTCACCGATGATGCCGCAGCCGACTTCGCCGACTAGGACGCACAGAACTAATTACTCGCTCCAGTTGCGGAACCACGTCGCGTGGTTATGCTCTTGGTTAGTCAGTAGTGCTGGCAAGGGGGGCTTAATTATTCACCTCCGAGAAAGCTCTACTTGCCCCGGAGGTCGGGCGGCGTTCGCAATTGTCCATCACGGCTCCTTAACGCTTGGCTCTTTAGTGCTGCCGCGGAAGTCGCGTGTGCGACTTCCTTGCCCCGTGTCTCTGTCATGTCCTGGCGTTCACAGTCGTGGCTAGAGATTGCCTGACACGACCAAACCCGCCGAGGGTTCGGCGGGTTTTCAATGCTGACCTCCCCCCCGACGGGTGCTTAGGCGCTCTAGGTTATGAGACCTTTGCACTAAACCGCAACCAGCTTCGAGA
>NZ_MKXT01000034.1:0-17812 GCF_001913985.1 Corynebacterium sp. S5S1 | reverse complement strand
CGCTGAACTTCACTCAGCGAACTACGTGCTCTCAAAGAAAATGCTCCCCACTAGTTGTTGGCAACTGATTTCTCAGTCCAACTAATGGGGAGCAGTTCATTCATGCGGGGCGGTTCGGCAGTTGATTCAGACTACTTCGTGGCGTCTGCCAACGGCTGCTCGATCTTGTCCAGCAGGTAGTTCAGGCTCAGCACGGTCTGCCATCCGAAGGCCTTTTCCAGGTCGCCTTCCAGGTAGACACTGTGTCCGTCCTTCACGGCGGGCAGCTTGCCCACGATCGGATCCTCGGTCACAGAAGCCTTGCTCTGCTTCGGAGAGTAAGACAGTTGATCCCACACCAGCACGTCAGAGTTGATCTGGTCTGCGTTTTCCTTGGAGACCTCACCGTAGAACTTGTCCTTGGTGATGCCCGCGTAGGCCGGGTTGATCTTGAATCCCAGCTCGGTGAAGAAGCGGCTACGCGGATCGCCCTCGGCAAAGACAGCCAGGCTCTCGTCGGAGACAGTGGCCACGCCGAGTTCCTTTTCGGCCCATTCTGGGTGGCGGCCCTTGAGCTCTGCGAACTTCTCCTTGACCTGCTCCACCTGGCGCTTTGCCTCTTCAGGCTTGCCCACGGCCTGCCCGATCTCTTCCGTGGTCACGTCCCATGGTTGCTGTAGTTCTTCGTATTCGCCCTTTTGTACGACGACAGGGGCGATCTCAGACAGCTTCTTGTACGTGTCTTCATCGATGTCCGAGTACACGGCCACGATGAGGTCTGGATTGTCCTTGGCGATGGCTTCCGCGTTGACTTCTGTGTCCTTGTCGATCCGAGGAGTGTCGCCCTCGATCTTGTCATTGGACCAGTTGCCCGCAGCCTGACCATCCGGGGTCATTCCGTCCCAGTACTTCACGGAGACAGGAGTAACTCCCAGCGCCAGCAGTGCGTCCTGATCCGTGTAGCCCAAGGAGACCACGCGCTGCGGGGCTTCCTTGATTTCGGTGGAGCCGTAGCGGTGCTCGATGGTGGTGGGGAATGCGCCCTGCTCGGCGTTGACTGCCTGGGAGTCCCCGGAATTTCCGGACTGGTCATCAGTCGAGCAAGCGGTCAGTGCCGCGCCCAAGGTCAGCACAGCAGCGGTGCTAACGAGAATCTTCTTGAGTGTCATTTTTCTCCGTTGTTACTGGTGACGGATTTCCGCGCGAGGCGTGGCCCGTACACAAAAGGGAAAGGTCAAACCTTTGGTTGGATATATCCAGCCCTATGTCCAAAGAATTCGGTGGCGGTCAGTTCCGAGTTGTCGTCGAGACGAACACGATCCAGAACAATCGCCGGCGCCGGCACGTTGGCACGGGGCGATCCACAGACCACCGCGATTCCTCCCTCGTGAGGGATGGTGACTCGGCCGGGGGTTCCGCCGAAGCGGCCCTGCGAGACGTGCGCGGAAAGCACGCGGACGCGCTGGCCTCGGAATTCAAAGTAAGCATTGGGGTACGGGTCGGACTGCGCCCTGACCAGCAAGGCGATATCTTCCGCAGGTTGGGTGAAATCTATGCGAGATTCCTGCTCGCCGCGCTTGTGGAAGTACGTAGCGCGGGTGGGATCTTGAGGTTGCGCAGTGGCGGTGCCTTGGGCGACGTCACTCAATGCGCGTTCCACGAGGGGCTCGATGAGGTCGATGGTCTTGGCCACGAGATCCGTGGTGGTGTCCTGCGGACCCACGGGGATCGCGCGCTGGGCAACGATGGGTCCGCCGTCCAGCACTTCATCCATCTCGTGCACAGTGACGCCCACGTGAGTTTCCCGGTTCAACAGCGCCCACAGGATGGGCGAAAATCCGGCGTACTCGGGCAGGAGACCATCGTGGACATTCAATGCGCCGTGCTTGGCCAGGCTGAAAACCTCGGGAGGAAGCCAGGTTCGCCAATTGTTGGCCACGATGATGTCTGGTGCAGCATCGCGCAACGCCTCAATGACGTCTTGACCCACGCGCTCAGTGACACACACCTGGAGCTCATGTTCGCTGGCGAGCTCCTCAACGGAGTCTGCCCACATTTGCTCATAAGGGTGATCGCTGGCAGGGTGCGTAACTACCAAAACTACTTCATGACCAGCATTGATGACCGCAGACAACGTCCGGTGTCCCCACGACTGATAGCCGAAAACAGCAACTCGCATGCAGGGGATGTTAGCTTAGGTTTACCTATGTAGTCAATGATGAAAGTGGCGCAATTTTCATGCCAGACTCCCCGGACGTGACCACCCTTCACCGAATCTCGGTGCCCGCGGATGCGGAAGCCCTCGTTTTCCCGGACCCCTACCGCTCGAACGTCGAGCTCACCGAATCGATGTCCACCGTCGATGTGCGCATCCCGGCGCACTCAGCAGTGACCTATAGCTTTCAATCCGGCGAGCTGAAATATCCCGATCCACATAACGCACACGGCGCAGGCCCACAGGCGAGCCTATTGAGCGGCGATTCTGTGGACCAGACACTCTGGCCGCCTCGCTCCCCAGAAGTCATCGCGGACTTGCCCGGCGCACGCCTGTCCATCGACCGGAAGGTATTCGGCAGGCGCTGCACCGCGCGCCTCGATGACCGCGGTGCGGATACCACCGTGGTGTTTTTGGATGGCGATGACTGGATCCATCTGCATGACCTCACGGGCGCACTGGACCGGGCAGTCACGGCAGGGCTTATCCCCCAGATCAACCGCGTCTTCCTGCCGGCAGCCAAAGACCGCAGCGAGGAGTACACCTCCCAAACATTCGCCAGCGCACTGGCCACCGAGCTTCCGCCGATCATCAACAGCAGCCACATAGTCCTGGTGGGGCAAAGCTTCGGCGGTCTCTCCGCCCTGCGCGCAGCTCTTACGGCTTCCACCGAAACCACGCCTGCAATCAAAGGAGCCATCGCCCAGTCCCCTGCCGTCTGGTGGTCCGCTGACCGTTCTGCAGAGCTCGCGGACACGCTCTCGGACGGGCCCGCAGGAGGCGACATTGCCGCACAGCTCACTGGCCCCTCACTCGAAAATCCTGCGGCTCACAGTGGCTCCGGTCTGGCACGCATCGTACTGACGTGCGGTGCAGAAGAGCCGCCCATGCAACGACACGTGGATGCAGTGGCCGATGCCCTGACACGCCGCGGCTTTCCCACCACCAATCACCGCACGCCCGGTGGCCACGACCCTGCGATGTGGCGCCACGGGATCATCCCGGCACTCGCCGAATTGCTGGGCTGAATCTACGAGCGCGCCTCCACAAACTCCGCCACGCGCTCGACTGTCCGCAGACCGTAGAATTCGCGCACGCCAACCTCCACTCCCAGCTCTCCACGCAGCAGTGCGCAGAGCTTGATGACCGCCATGGAGTGCCCACCCATGTCAAAGTAATCAGCATCCACCGGCACGTCCTCGGGCTCAATATCTAGCGATTCGGCAAACAGCTCCGCCGTGATCTCCTCGGTTTCGTTCGCCGGTTCGCGGCCCTTCTCCGTGATCCTTTCTCCCTCACCCAGTGCAGCAAGGTCGGTCTTTCCATTCGACGTCACCGGCAACTCATCCACGATCGACCATCGATCCGGGATCATGTAGCTGGGCAGTTCCTCGCGCAATGCATTACGCACGCCAGTCAGGAAACTCTGCCGCTCCCCCTGGTCCGCATCGCGCAGTTGTGGGGCCACGAGGTGACAGGCCAGGAGTGTGGCGTCGGATATACGAACAGGAACGGTCACGCAGTGGAGGATGCGGGGATCAACGCCGCGGGACACGGCGGCCGAGACGTCGCCGGGATCCACGCGGTGACCACGAATTTTCACCTGATCGTCGCTGCGTCCGAGGTACTCGAACATGCCATCCGCACGCACGCGGACGATGTCTCCCGTGCGATACATCCGCTCACCCGGGGCGCCCCACGGGCAGGCGACCATGGAGCTGGCGGTGCGCGCCGCGAGCCCATGATACTCCTGCGCTAAGCCGCTGCCCGCGAGGTAGAGCTCACCCGGCGCTCCTGTAGGAACGGGGCGCAACCACGGGTCCAAAACGAACGCCGCCGTGCGATCCACCGGCATTCCGATCACGGGCGTGGCGCTCTCATCCGTGCCAGCACCCAGGGCGTTGATGGTGTACTCGGTGGGTCCATAGAGGTTGTATCCGCGCACGTCATCGGCCTTTCGCAAGGTCTCCCACACGCCGTGCGAGACAGCCTCGCCGCCCAAGAGCACCAGCCGCGGGCGATGCGCGCCGGATTCCAGCATCCCCTCCGCGAGCAGCTGCTCGGCAACGGTCGGGGTGACGTTGATGACATCCACCTGATGCGCGCGAATGGCCTCAACCATGGCCGCAGCATCGCGTCGCAAATCCTCGGAGAAGATCCGCACCTCGTGGCCTTCCACCAGCCAAAACAGCTCTTCCCACGACATATCGAAGGCGAAGCTGATGGCATGCGCGATCCGCAACGTCCGCCCATCGGCAGCAGCTGGGGCGAAGATCTTGCGCCGGTGATTGTCCAGCATGTTGTGCAGCCCGCGATGCTTGATCACCACGCCCTTGGGCTTGCCGGTCGATCCGGAGGTGTACATCAGGTAGGCATCGTCCCCGGGCACCGCCGCAGGCGTGTGGGTGGTGGCGTGGGAATCGGCAGTGGTGACGTCGACGCAAGGAAGCGCACCGATCCGCTCCATGCGCTCCCGAGAACTCGAGTCCACCAGCGCGGCTGCGGGCTGGCTGTCCTCCACGAGGACCCGGAGCCGCCCATCGGGGTGCGTCAGATCAAGCGGCGCGTAGCGCACCCCTGCCCACAGGGCTCCCAGCAGAGCCACCACCGAATGCGCGGAGCGCTCCACCGCAATGGCGACAGTATCGCCGCTGGTCACGCCGCAATTCTTGATCTTTTCCGCAATGTCGGAACAGCGAGCAATCAGCTCACCGAACGTCCACTGCTGTGCGTCATCCGCTAGCGCGATGCGATCTGGGAAGCGCTGGGCGGTGTCCTTGAGCTCATCCGCAATGGTGCGGTCAATGCCTTCGGCCTTCTGCCAGGAAGCCATCTGCTCCGTCGTGCTTTGCGGGGAAGAATCCTCCGCTCGGGCTGGCGCCAACTGGGCCAGCTGAGCGAGCGGGACCTCTGGTGTGTCCACAAACGCGGTCAGGACTTCGGTCGCGGCCTTGAGCACGGAATGTGCGAGGGACTCGTCCACCACGTCGTGGCGGAATTCCAGCTTGATGCCCAGCTTCGGCCCCGGAGTGAATACCCAGGTCAGAGGGAAGTGCGTGGAATCTTCCGCGCGCTCCTCCACAACCCCGTGGCGTTCCCGAAGTTCCGCTGCTGCCTGCGGATCGAGGAAGTTCTGCACCACCACCATGGAATCGAACAGCGTGCCTACCCCCAGCTGCCGCTGGATGGCGCCGAGGTCCGCGGAATCGTGGTCCATATCCTCGATGCGCTGGCGATAAACATCCTGGACCAGTTCTTCTATGCTCTGGCCGGGCCGAGCTGTCACTCGCACTGGCACTGTGTTGAGCAGCACTCCCACCACATCAGACATGGCGGGGTCGCTCAAGGCATCGCGGCCACTGACAGACTGACCAAACACCACATCCGAATCCCCTGTGACAGCACCCAAGGCCACGGCCACGGCTGCGTTGACCACGGAGGTCAACGTCACCATTGCGCTCATCACGGTGCTGGCGGTGGTCGCGATTGCTGCTGCGGCCGCGCTGTGGTTCTTCCTGTCCTACCCCAGCTGGAATGATAAGGAGCAAAACCTCGCGGATGCGTATCCGGACTTGGTGGGCTCCCGCAGCGGCCAGGACGGCTTCGATGGGGCTAAGTGCTCCTCGCGCGAGCCGGAACCTGGCCAGGAGGCCAAGATTTCCTGCGTGGGCGATGGGTTCAACTACATCGTGACCTACTACCCCAGCGTGGAGGAGCGCGATGCCATGCTTCCCGACGCCGAACCGGTCGAGCTTTCCAATGATCAGTGCACTATCCAAAGCTTTGAGACCACCGCGGATGTTCCGACCTACGTGATGGCCGTGGAAGGCACCCAGTCCGCATTCCTGGTGTGGGGCGATAAGGCTGAAGAGGAGCGGCTGAACCTGCCGCTGTGCGCCTCTTAACTCGCGCCCGAAAGTTAAAGGCCCGCTGGTGCGGGCCTTTATTTTGTCCTTGTGCCTATTCCGCGGAGGGCACGCGCTTGAGGAACGGAGCGAGCACAACGACCACCAGCGAAAGCACGCCGGCAAAAAGGAAGGCCCAGTGCGCCCCGTGAGCCGTCGCGGCTGCCTCGTTCATACCTTGGGCCGCACCGGACTTGGTGCCACGGGTCAGGAACGTCATCAGGAAGGCAGTGCCGGCCGCGCCCGCCAGCTGCTGCAGGGTATTGAGGATGGCGGAGCCGTGCGAGTAGAGCTCGTCTGGCAGGGAGGCCAGGGACGTCGTCATCAGCGGCGTCATCATAAGCGCGATGCCCAGCGCAAAGAGGATGTGCATGCCAATGACCATCCATACCGCACTGTCCTCGTTGAGCAAGGTCATCAGCCACGTGCCCGCGGCGAGGAGGAGGGCGCCTGGGATCATGAGCGGGCGGGGCCCGTGGACGTCATAGAGGCGGCCAACCATCGGCGAGATGCCGCCTTGGAGCAAGCCGCCAGGCATGACGACGAGCCCGGTTACCAGCGAGCTTACCGCCAGGGAGGTCTGCAGGTAGATGGGCAGGATATTGACCACGCCGAGCAATAGCCCAAACATGAGCAGCATGCCCAGTACCGCTACGGTGAAGTTGGGAACCGTAAACGGGCGCATGTCCAAAAGAGCGCGATTGTCTTTTGCCAGGCGCAGCTGGCGGCGGGTGAAAAGCGCCAAAGCCACGAGACCAACGATGAGAACGACGATGTCTACCAGGCCTTCGCCCTCCAGCATGTTTTCCAGGGACGATACGGCGTAGACCAACCCGCCAAAGGCAATGACGGACAGGACGACGGACGGGAAATCCAGCGGGGTATCACGCTTATCTCCCACGTTGACTAGGCGGAAATAGCCGGCGGCGCAGATGAGGCCGAGCAGCGGCACCATGGTCCAGAAGATGACGTGCCAGCTAAACATGCTCAACACGAAGCCACCTACAGTGGGCCCGAGCGCCGGAGCCACGGAGATCACCACGGAGATAATGCCCATCACGCTGCCGCGGCGCTGCGGAGGGACGAGGGTCATCGCCACCGTCATCAGTGTAGGGATCATCAAGGCGGTGCCAGCCGCCTGGAATACACGCCCCACCAGCAGCACGCCGAAGGCCGGGGCAAGCCCCGCCAGCACCGTACCGGCAAGAAATACGCCCGACGATGCCAAGAAGATCTGCCGGGTGGTGAACTTATCCATGAGAAAGCCGGTGGTCGGGATGACCACGCCCATGGTGAGGAGGAAACCGGTAAGCAGCCACTGGGCAGAGGTCGCGGGGATGCCGAAGTCCGCCATGATGGTGGGCAGCGCCACCGACAGGGCGGTCTCGTTCAGGATCATCACCATCGCGCCGAGGACGAGGATGGTGAGGTTGATTTTTACCTCTGCGGAAATGCGGGGATCTGGTTTCTGAGACACCCAGACAGGATACTGAGGCCGCGGGTGCGGGGAAAGTCGAGGAGTATAGTTTTAGTGTCTTCATCCGCGCGGTGAGACCGCGCCACCCGAGCCTAAAGCGAGGTACACCCCAGTGCGTTTTCTCAACGATTCCCATCCGCCGTACGAATTGACCTACTCCGACGTATTTATGGTCCCGAGTCACTCCGAGGTGGGCTCGCGCCAGTCGGTAGACCTCACCACTGAGGACGGCACCGGAAATACCATCCCGCTCATCGTGGCCAATATGACCGCCGTGGCCGGGCGCCGCATGGCCGAGACCATCGCCCGGCGCGGCGGGCTGACCATCCTGCCACAGGACCTCTCCTTAGAAGCGGCCGCAGAGACCATCGCCTCTGTGAAGGCGGCGGACTTGGTCTATGACACCCCAATTACCGTCAAGCCGCACCACACCGTGGGCTATACCAGCAACCTTTTGCACAAGCGCGCCCATGGTGCCGCCATCGTGGTCGAGGGGGACATGCCCATCGGCATCATCACCCCGAAGGACCTGCGTGGGCAGGATAACTTCACCGCCGTCGGTCAATTGATGACCACCGACTTGGTCACGCTGCCGGTGGGCATTGACCCACAGGAGGCTTTTACCAAGCTGCGCAAAACCTCCCGCAAGTTGGCGCCGGTGGTCAACCCGGATGGCACCTTGGCCGGAATCCTCACGAGGAAGGGCGCGGTGAGGGCGAAGATGTACAGGCCGGGCGTCGACAAGCAAGGCCGCTTACACATCGGTGCTGCGGTGGGCATCAACGGCGATGTGGAAGGCCGCGCCCGCGCCTTGGCGGAGGCCGGTGCTGATGTGCTGGTCATCGATACCGCACACGGCCACCAGGAAAGCATGCTTACCGCGCTGCGCAAGGTCAAGGCGCTGGAACTGGGGCTTCCCATTGCTGCCGGCAATATCGTCACGGCCGAGGGCGTGCGCGAGCTGGCCGCGGCCGGCGCGGACATTATCAAGGTCGGTGTGGGCCCAGGCGCGATGTGCACCACCCGCATGCAGACTGGCGTGGGCCGCCCGCAGTTCTCGGCCGTCCTAGAGTGTGCTGCGGCCGCCCGCGAGGTAGGCGCCCACGTTTGGGCCGACGGCGGCGTGCGCGACCCGCGCGATGTCGCCCTCGCACTTGCCGCAGGTGCCTCCAATGTCATGATCGGCTCCTGGTTCGCCGGCACCTTTGAATCCCCAGGTGACCTGCACAAGGATGCCGACGGCGCCTTTTATAAAGAATCCTTCGGTATGGCGTCGCGCCGGGCGGTGCGCGGCCGCAATTCCGATACCGAGGCCTTTGAGCGCGCCCGCCGCGAGATGTTCGAAGAGGGCATTTCTACCTCTCGCATCTACCTCGACCCCGAGCACGGCGGCGTGGAGCACCTGGTGGACCGGATTGTCTCTGGCGTGCGTTCCTCGTGTACCTACGCCGGTGCCGATTCCCTAGCCGCCTTCCGCGAACGCGCCACCGTGGGCGTGCAGTCCGCCGCCGGCTTTGCCGAGGGGCAGCCACGGGCCACGAACCGCTAACAGGCCGCGTGCTACGTTGACAGATATGTTGACTCGCTATGACCAAGCGGCCTCCCGCGCGGCCGCGCAGGTTATGGGGCAGTACTCCACCAGCTTCTCCCTGGCCACGCGGCTTTTGCGTGGGCGGGTGCGCGCTGATATCCGCCACCTGTATGCGGTGGTACGCATTGCAGACGAGCTTGTCGACGGCGCCGCAGCCCAAGCCCACACCGACCCCGCCGCCGCGCTGGACGCCTACGAGCAGACCATCCTGGCCGCACCGCAACGGCGACTGCACACCGACCCGATAGTGCACGCTTATGCCATCACTGCTCGCCGCTGCGGCTTCCACCGCGAGTACCTTGCTGCCTTCTTTAACTCCATGCGTGCGGACCTCACCCAGCGCGAGTACTCCCCATCGGAATTGCAAGACTATATCTACGGCTCAGCGGAAGTCATTGGGCTATTGTGCCTGCAAATTTTCTTGGCCGAAGAGGACGTCTCCCCCGCCGACCGCGCCGCGATGGAGCGCGGCGCCCGCGCTCTAGGGTCAGCCTTTCAAAAGATTAATTTCCTGCGTGACCTGGGTGAGGATAGCTCCACTTTGGGCCGAACCTATTTTCAGCAGGCCCCATCGGGCCGGATTGATGAGGCCACCAAGTCCGCGCTCATCGCAGAGATCCGCCAGGAGCTCGCCACCGCCGCGCTCACCATCGACGTGCTCCCGGCTTCCGCGCGGGTCGGTGTGAGCGCGGCGGCGGATATCTTTGCTGAGCTCACCAATCGCCTCGCCGCCACTCCGGCTAGGGCACTTGCCACCACGCGAGTATCCGTGCCGAACCACACCAAGGCTTGGCTCGCGGCCCGCGCGGTGCGCCGTCGCGGTCACAGCAACCAGACCCCGCCCCTAGCCGGAGATTAAGGAGAACAACATGCACGCCGTCGTCATTGGAGCCGGCATCGCCGGCCTCGCCACCGCCGCTTTGCTCGGCCGCGAGGGTTACAAGGTCACCGTCGTGGACTCGCTGGATGAGGTAGGCGGGCGCGCCGGCAGCTTTGCGGAGGCCGGCTTTCGCTGGGATACCGGCCCGTCGTGGTACCTCATGCCCGAGGCTTTCGATCACTTCTTTGCGCTGTGCGGCACCTCCACCGAGGCGGAGCTCGATCTAGTGGATCTCTCCCCCGCCTACCGCGTCTTTCATGGCGATGCGCCGGTGGACGTGCACTCCGGGATCGAGGAAGTCACCGCGCTTTTCGAGTCGCTAGAGCCCGGCGCGGGGGAGAAAGTTCGCGCGTACTTAGCGCAGGCCAACGATACCTATGAGATGGCGCTTAAGCACTTCCTTTACACCACCTTCTCCGCGCCGCTGAACCTGGTGCACCGCGATATCCGCAGCCGGCTTTCCCGCCTCGTGGCTCTGCTGACGGTGAACCTAGAGCAGTACGTGGGCCGAACGTTTTCTGATGCCCGCTTGCGCCAAATCTTAAGCTACCCGGCAGTCTTTTTGTCCTCCGAGCCGGCCGCCGCACCGGCACTGTATTCTTTGATGAGCCACACCGACCTGGTGGAGGGCGTGCGCTACCCGCAGGGTGGGTTCGCGGCCGTGGTCCAGGCCATCTACCGGCAGGCACGGAAGTTTGGCGCCACCTTCCGCTTGGGCGAGGAGGTTACTTCCATCAAGATCGCCAACCGGCGGGTCACGTGTGTGCGCACGAATAAGGGCGCTATCCACGCCGATATTGTGGTGTCGGCGGCGGACTTGCACCACACCGAGACCCAATTATTGCCACCACAGCTGCGCACCTACCCAGAGCGCTACTGGGGTCGGCGTAATCCGGGCCTGGGCACCGTGCTCGTTTTGGCCGGGGTGAAGGGCGAGCTGCCAGAACTAGCACACCATACGCTGCTTTTTAGCCAAGATTGGGATCCGGATTTCCGCGCCGTCTATTCCGGTCCGGAGCCTTCCCGGCCGTTGGGGGCCTCGGAGTCCATCTACGTGTCCAAGACCTCAGCCACCGACCCGAACGTAGCGCCCGCAGGCCACGAAAACCTCTTCATTCTGGTGCCGGTGCCGGCCGCAGAGGCGCCCGGGTTCGGCAATGCCTACCACGCAGAGGAATCCGAGCGCATTGCCGCGATTGCCGACGCCGCCCTTAACCACATTGCAGCCACGGCTGGGGTGCCGGATTTGGTAGACAGGGTCGTCGTCAAGCGCACGCTCGGCCCTGCCGATTTTGCCGAGCGCTACCATGCTTGGTCGGCCGGTTCTATTGGGCCCGCGCACACGCTGCGGCAATCAGCGTTTTTGCGCGGGCGTAATGCCTCGCGCAAGGTCGATGGACTCTATTACGCAGGAGCCACCACCGTGCCGGGCGTGGGCGTGCCGATGTGTCTGATTTCGGCTGAGAACACTATTAAGCGCCTGCGCGGCGATAAATCCGCCGGGCCGCTTTCGCACTAGCCCAGGCACAGCAAAAGCCGCCAGCCACGCGGACTGACGGCTAAAGATGGGCCGCTGGGCGGCTACTTCTGCTCTGGCTTAACCAGTGGGAAGAGCACGGTTTCGCGGATGCCCAGGCCGGTCAGGGCCATCAGCAGGCGGTCCATGCCCATGCCGGTGCCGGCCGTAGGCGGCATGCCCTGCTCCATAGCGGCAAGGAAGTCCTCATCCAGCACCATGGCCTCGTCATCGCCACCGGCGGCCAGGCGAGCCTGATCCTCAAAGCGCTCGCGCTGGATAACCGGGTCCACCAGCTCGGAGTAGCCGGTTGCCAGCTCGAAGCCGCGGACGTAGAGATCCCACTTCTCGGTCACGCCCGGCTTGGAACGGTGCTGACGGGTCAGCGGGGAGGTCTCGACCGGGAAGTTCTTGACAAAGATGGGGCCTTCCAGCTGGTCCTCGCACAGGACCTCCCAGATTTCCTCCACCAGCTTGCCGTGGCCCCAGCCGCCGTCCTTGGGGACGTCAAGGCCGATGACGTCGGCAATGCCCTTGAGCGTTTCAACGTCGGTATCGATGGTGACCTCCGGCTGGCCCGGGAACTTGCGCTGTAGGGCCTCATTGAGGGAGGGGTACATCTCGATTTCGGGCCACTCTTCGCCGCCGAAATCGAACTCGGTGCCATCTGCCAAGGTGACGGTGGTCGAGCCAAAAACGTCGCGCGCTACGGCCTGGATGGACTCGCGCGTCATGCGGGCACAATCGTCGTAGTCGCCCCATGCAGCGTAGGTCTCGAGCATGGCGAACTCCGGCGAGTGGGAGCGGTCCACGCCCTCATTGCGGAAGTTACGGTTGATTTCGAAGACGCGGTCAATGCCGCCGACGACGGCACGCTTCAAGTACAGTTCCGGCGCAATGCGCAGGTAGAGGTCAATATCCAGCGCATTGGAGTGGGTGATAAACGGGCGAGCGGCCGCGCCACCGTGCAGGGTCTGCAGCATCGGGGTCTCGATTTCAACGAAGTCCTGGCTTTCCAGGTAGTTACGCAGCGCGCGCATGACCTTCACGCGGATCATGGCATTCTTGCGGGCCTCTTCACGGATAATGAGGTCGTTATAGCGCTGGCGCACACGGGTATCTTCTGCCATATCGGCAAAGGACACCGGTAGCGGGCGCAGGGACTTAGCGGCCATGGTCCACTCTGAGACCATGATGGACAGCTCGCCGCGGCGGGAGGAAATTACGCGGCCGCGCACGGAGATGAAATCGCCCAAGTCAACATCGGACTTCCACGCATCGAGGCGCTCCTTGCCTACCTCGGCCAAAGAAAGCATGGCCTGCACCTGGGTGCCGTCGCCATCTTGCAGGGTGGCAAAGCACAGCTTGCCGGTATTGCGCATAAAGATAAGGCGGCCGGCAATGGCGTGGGTTACCTCGGTTTCCTCGCCTGGGGCCAGGTAGGTCACGCCTTCTTCCGTGCCCGGCTCTTCACCCTCGGCCACTACGCGGAAATCGTGGCGCAAATCCTTCAAAGAGATGGTGCGCTCAACGGTGACCGGGTAGGCCTCTACGCCGGATTCCAGCAGGCGATCGCGCTTCTCGCGGCGGATGCGCAGCTGCTCAGGGACATCGTTTACTTCATTATTCTTCTGCTCGCTCACGTTAGCCTAGGGTAGTCCATCCCCACCGCAGCACGCGATTTAGCCCACGCCACCCTCACCCCGGAAAAGATTTACGCATAATTCACTTCACCGTCACCTCAGCGCCAACGCACAGTTACTGAAATCCCCTTATATAAATGGCTGTCCCATGTCTTATCAATATTTTCGAACTTCTTTGGAGCAGTAATAATGGCGCTTAAAGGCCGCAACCTTCTTTCTAGTCTCTTTGCCTCCTCTCGTTCCAGCCTGACCTGCACCTACAAGTGCGGTAATGCTTGCTTTGGCGAGTGCGAGAACAAGTCCAATAACCCGTACTTTGCTGACCAGTTCTCCCGCCGTACCGCGCTGCGTGCGGGCAGCTTGTCCGTCGTAACCGTTGGCGGCGGCGCTGCTTTGGCGGCCTGCTCCAATCCGGATGATGCGTCTAATGAGGCTTCTTCCTCCGAGGGCAAGGGCGGCAAAACCTCTGAGGCGAACATTGAGCTCACCTCCGCAGAGGGCATGAAGTTCGACCCAGTACAGCCAAACGAGAAGGACGAAGTGGTCATCCCGGATGGCTACGAGCAGACCGTCCTCATTGCCTGGGGCGACCCGCTGTTTGAGGACGCGCCGGAATTCGATGACAAGAACCAGACCGCCGAGGCAGCTGAGAAGCAGTTCGGCTTCAACAATGACTTTGCGGGCCTTATCGAGCACCCAGACGATGACAACCGCCTTATCTACGTCTGCTCCCACGAGTACACCACCGAGCCGCAGATGTTCCCCAACTACGATGCGGATAACCCCACCGAGGAGCAGGCCAAGATCGGCTGGGCTGGCCACGGCCACTCCATCGTGGAGGTATCTAAGGTTGGCAAGACCGGCGAGCTCAAGCGCGAGTTCGGACCGCTCAACCGCCGCATCACCGCCACCACCGAATTCACCCTGGTGGGCCCTGCTGCCGGCTCCGATTACGTCAAGACTTCCGCCGATAAGACCGGCAAGAAGGTCAAGGGCACCCTGAATAACTGCTCCGGCGGCATCACTCCGTGGAATACCATGCTCTCTGGCGAAGAGAACTTTGACCAGTACTTCGCCCACGCCAAGCTGGATGACAAGAAGGCGCAGGAGTCCCTGGAGCGCTTCGGTATGGAAGACGGCGAGTCCCAGCGCAAGTGGGAGCGCTTTGATAAGCGCTTCGACGTCTCCAAGGAGCCGAACGAGCCGAACCGCTTTGGCTGGATCGTAGAAATCAACCCGCTGGACCCGAAGTCCACCCCGGTCAAGCACACCGCGCTGGGTCGCTTCAAGCACGAGGCCGGCAACATCCACATCGCATCCGATGGCACCGTCGTGTGCTACTCCGGCGATGACTCCCGCTTCGAGTACATCTACAAGTTCATCTCCACCAAGAAGTACAAAGAAGGCGACATCGAGCACAACCTCACCATCTTGGACCACGGCACCCTGTACGTGGCCAAGGTAGAGGGCAACTCCCCAGAGGACGAGATTGACGGCTCCGGCGTGCTGCCAGAGGATGGTGCCTTTGACGGCAAGGGCGAATGGATCAAGCTGCTGACCTCCGATACGGAGAACAACAAGTTCGAGTCCCACGTTGATGGCATGTCTGCCGAAGAGGTTGCCGTCTACACCCGTGAGGCCGCCGATAAGGTGGGCGCCACCAAGATGGACCGTCCTGAGGATATGGAGGTCCACCCAGACTCCGAGAAGGTCTACGTTTCCCTGACCAACAATAAATACCGCGGCGCTACCGGAGAGAACGCCAAGAAGAACAAGGAAGAGCCGATGGAGTGGGCTCCTATCAAGGAGAACAAGAACGGCCTGGTCATGGAGATTGAAGATGACCACGCTGGCGAAAAATTCACCTGGAACCTCTTCCTGGTCTGCGGTGACCCGAAGGAAGCAAATACCTACTTTGGTGGCTTTGACAAGGAGAAGGTCTCCCCAATTTCCTGCCCGGATAACCTAGCCTTTGATAGCCACGGCAACCTATGGATCTCCACCGACGGCAACGCACTTGAGTCCAACGATGGCCTCTACGCGGTGACCACCGAAGGCGATACCCGCGGCGAGCTCAAGTGCTTCCTTACCGTTCCGGCAGGCGCCGAGACCTGCGGCCCCATCGTCACCGATGAGCGCGTGATGGTTAACGTTCAGCACCCAGGTGAAACCGATGACGCTACCTTTGAAAAGCAGACCTCCCACTGGCCAGACGGGGGCAAGTCCACCCCTCGCCCAGCAGTGGTTGTGGTGTGGAAGAAGGACGGCAACATCGGCGTCGATAAGAAGTAAGCACCACCTGGTTTAAGCACCCACCGCGCGGCCCTCGTTCCTCCACTGGAACTGGGGCCGCGCTGTTGTTTTTCCTGTCGGCAGCATGAGGTACTGCGCCGCCTGCGCCTTCCAAATATAAATCCACCCGCCGGTCTCCCCCACGAGCTAATACCTATGTGAGTTATGGCATACTATCCGCACGTGTGAGACACGCCACCCAACTGCCCATGAGGAGACGCACACCATGAACTCTCTAGTCCTCGCCATCATCGGCATTGCGATGATGGGCGCCGGCTATCTGCTCTATTCCAAGTTCCTAGGAAAGGGCATTTTCCGGCTATCCCCGAACTACTCCACCCCGGCCCACACCATGGAAGACGGCGTGGACTTTGTGCCCACCAATAAATACGTCCTGTGGGGTCACCACTTCACGTCCGTGGCAGGCGCCGCACCCATCATTGGTCCGGCCGTAGCCGTCATCTGGGGCTGGGTTCCGGCGTTTCTCTGGGTCACACTCGGCACCGTCTTCTTTGCCGGCATACACGATTTGGGTGCACTGTGGGCGTCGCAGCGCCACAAGGGCCAGTCCATCGGCACTTTGTCCGGGCGCTACATTGGCAAGCGCGGCCGCAACCTCTTCCTCATCGTGATCTTCCTGCTGCTGTTGATGGTGAATGCGGCCTTCGCCGTGGTCATTTCGAACCTGCTGGTCTCCACCCCTACGGCCGTAATCCCCACATGGGGTGCCATCGTCGTCGCACTGCTTATTGGCCAGGCTATCTACCGCCTGAACTGGAACCTGCCGCTGGTCTCCATCGTAGGCGTTGTCGCGCTCTACGCGCTGATGATCATCGGTGACCGCGTGCCTGTGGTCCTACCAGATACTGTCCTGGGCATCCCCGCCAACGGCGTGTGGATCATCTTGTTATTCATCTACGCCTTCATCGCTTCGCTGCTGCCGGTGTGGGTGTTACTGCAGCCACGCGACTACATCAACGGCCTCCAGCTCTTTGTGGGCCTGGCCATCTTGTACGGATCCTTCCTCATTACCCGCCCTTCGCTGGCCGCACCGGCGCTGCGCGATAACGTGCCGGACGGCACCCCGGGCATCTTCCCGCTACTTTTTGTCACCATCGCCTGCGGCGCTATCTCCGGCTTCCACGGCGTGGTGGCCTCCGGCACCTCCTCCAAGCAGGTGGATAAGGAAACCGATGTGCGCTTTGTGGGGTACTTCGGCGCCGTGGGCGAGGGTCTGCTCGCACTAGGCACCATCATCGCCACCACCGCGGGCTTTAAGTCCCTGCAGCAGTGGGAGGAGATTTACTCCGAATGGAATGCCGGCGGCGTGGAGGCCTTCGTACAAGGCGGCGGCGCACTCATGAATGAAGGCATGGGCATTCCCACGTCCCTCTCCGGCACCATCTTGGCCACCATGGCCGTGCTCTTTGCCGCTACCACCATGGACTCGGGCGTGCGCCTGCAGCGGCTTGTGGTACAAGAAATCGGCGAGTTCATGGGCGTGCGCATCAAGGCCTTGGCCGCCACCGTCATCGCCGTGGGCTTGGCCTTCGGCCTGACCTTCTCTGCCGGCACGGATGGCTCCGGCGGTATGACCATCTGGCCGCTATTCGGCACCACCAACCAGCTCATGGCGGGCCTTTCCTTGGCCATCGTGGTGGTCATCCTTACCCACCTGCGCCGCCCAACGTGGCCGGTGGTCATCCCGCTCATCTTCGTTACCGCCATGTCACTGTGGGCCGCACTACTCCAGCTGAAGTCCCTATTTACCAGCCAGAACTGGCTGCTATTCTGCATGGACGTCATCATCGTGGTCGCCGCCATCTGGGTCATTGTGGAAGCCGTCGGCGCCATTTCCCGCGCCCGCAAGGAGACCCCGCTGGAGTGGTCCGATGATGACCTTGACGCCCCGCTGCCCGAGCATGCTCGACAAGCTTAAAGCACTTGCGGCCGGGCTCAATGAGTACTACCAGGCCCCGTATCGCGCCAGCTTTGCCAGAGCCCAGCAGCAAGAAGATGATCTCTTCCTGATGCTGGTCGCCTCGGAGGCGCTCGGCATCCCCAACCCGGCCAGCTATTACACCCTGGAGCTTTTGCCGCTGGTCTATGAGGATTTCCACGCCTGGCATACGCGCATGGGAATGGATAAATCCCCGCTGGAGAATATTCAATGTTGTTAGAGACCGCACCCATCATGTTCTTCGGCGGCAAGGGAGGTGTTCCTATATAGGTTGTCAACTCCGCGGGTGGGCTTGTTGGGGGTGTGAAGGGTTTCTGCTTCACGTTGTGGATGTTGTTTTCGGGCATCTTGAGG